>NZ_JACVBP010000029.1:0-255 GCF_014852425.1 Ensifer sp. ENS09 | reverse complement strand
GCGGGGTGGCTGCACCCGTTCCCATTCCGAACACGGCCGTGAAACGCCCCAGCGCCGATGGTACTTCGTCTTAAGACGCGGGAGAGTAGGTCGCTGCCAGGTCTGCAAAACGCAAGATAAATCCGGAGATCTTCTCGACACACTCTTCGGCCCTGCCGAAACACAAGGGCCGCCAACAAGCGGCCTTTTTGCGTAAGTAAGATCAGACAAACCAACGGGATTTTGCGCACGCAAAACCCGGACCGGTTAAACGGG
>NZ_JACVBP010000028.1:0-256 GCF_014852425.1 Ensifer sp. ENS09 | reverse complement strand
AATCCTCTACCGATAACGCAAAGGGGTAATTCGTGCGCTCCTCACTGCCAAGCCATTCAATCCCATGGAGCGCTTGGCCGGTTTCGCCATGCTTTTTGTCCTCAGGCAGTGGCCGCATCATATTGTGATGGTAATTCAACAATGCGCTGAACAACGGCGCAGAAGCTCCAATTGCGCTGCAGCGTTGCGCCAGAGCAAGAGACGCGTGCTCATGATTAAGGAGGTCGGCCAATAGGGAATGGGTGCGCCGTACGCT
>NZ_JACVBP010000027.1:0-303 GCF_014852425.1 Ensifer sp. ENS09 | reverse complement strand
TTGTGTATGATGGGCAATCTTTGAGCTATGGCGAGCTCAATGCGCGGGCCAATCGCCTCGCGCACTACCTGATCGACGCCGGGGTCAAGCCGGATACTCGCGTCGGGATTTGCGTGGAGCGTAGTCCAGCAATGGTGGTGGGCTTGCTGGCGATCCTCAAGGCTGGCGGCGCCTATGTTCCATTGGATCCAAGCTATCCCAGTGAGCGCCTAGGGCAGATCCTGGCGGACGCAACTCCATTGCTGCTACTTTGCGACGCGGTCGGTCGGGGGGTGCTCAGGATACTGGAGGATGACAGTCGTG
>NZ_JACVBP010000026.1:0-388 GCF_014852425.1 Ensifer sp. ENS09 | reverse complement strand
CACAATATGATGCGGCCACTGCCTGAGGACAAAAAGCATGGCGAAACCGGCCAAGCGCTCCATGGGATTGAATGGCTTGGCAGTGAGGAGCGCACGAATTACCCCTTTGCGTTATCGGTAGAGGATTATGGGCACGCTCTTGGTGTGACTGCCCACGTGGTGAACTCCCTTTCGCCTGATCGTGTCTGTGCGTTCATGCAACGCGCGCTAGAGGGGCTTGCGGAAGCTTTGGAGTGCTCGCCGCAAGCCCCAATCCGTACGTTGGATATTCTTTCCGATGAAGAGCGCAGGCTTTTGCTGGAGACGTGGAACCAGACGGCAGCGGATTATCCTTCTGAGAAGTGCATTCACGAGTTGTTTGAGGAGCAGGTTGCCAAGACGCCTGAAG
>NZ_JACVBP010000025.1:0-393 GCF_014852425.1 Ensifer sp. ENS09 | reverse complement strand
CTGACGGCCCGATGCCGCAGACCCGCGAGCACATCCTGCTTGCTCGTCAGGTTGGCGTTCCGGCAATCGTCGTGTTCCTCAACAAGGTCGACCAGGTTGACGACGCCGAGCTTCTCGAGCTCGTCGAACTGGAAGTTCGCGAACTTCTGTCGTCCTACGAATTCCCGGGCGACGACATTCCGATCATCAAGGGCTCGGCTCTTGCTGCTCTGGAAGATTCGGACAAGAAGATCGGCGAAGATGCGATCCGCGAGCTGATGGCTGCCGTTGACGCCTACATCCCGACGCCTGAGCGTCCGATCGACCAGCCGTTCCTGATGCCGATCGAAGACGTGTTCTCGATCTCGGGCCGCGGTACGGTTGTGACCGGTCGCGTTGAGCGCGGCATCGTCA
>NZ_JACVBP010000024.1:0-405 GCF_014852425.1 Ensifer sp. ENS09 | reverse complement strand
GTTCTGGCGGGGTGGCTGCACCCGTTCCCATTCCGAACACGGCCGTGAAACGCCCCAGCGCCGATGGTACTTCGTCTTAAGACGCGGGAGAGTAGGTCGCTGCCAGGTCTGCAAAACGCAAGATAAAACGCCGCTCCCCTTCGAGGCATAGCCGAGAAGGATAAGGTAGCGGCGAAAACAAGACCGGAAATCAAAGATCTCCTTCTCTTCATCCCTCGGCCCTGCCGAACACGGGCCGCCCTCAAGCGGCCCTTTTGTTTTGCTAGGTTTGAGACAAACAACGGGATTTTGCGCACGCAAAACCCGGACCGGTTAAACGGGATTTTGCCTTCGGCAAAACCCGCAATGAGCGGATAAATCCCAAAGGGATTTACCGCGATGGCGCGGGGTGGAGCAGCCCGGTAG
>NZ_JACVBP010000023.1:0-441 GCF_014852425.1 Ensifer sp. ENS09 | reverse complement strand
CCACCGGACAGCTTCTTGATGATCTTGGTCTGAGCGGCACCACCCACACGGGATACCGAAACACCGGCGTTCACTGCAGGGCGGATGCCCGAGTTGAACATGGCCGATTCCAGGAAGATCTGACCGTCGGTGATGGAAATCACGTTGGTCGGAACGAACGCGGAAACGTCGCCAGCCTGGGTTTCGATGATCGGCAGTGCGGTCAGGGAACCGGTTTTGCCGGTCACTGCGCCGTTGGTGAACTTCTCTACGTATTCTTCCGAAACGCGGGATGCGCGCTCCAGCAGACGGGAGTGGAGATAGAACACGTCGCCTGGGTAAGCTTCACGGCCTGGTGGACGGCGCAGCAGCAGGGAAATCTGGCGATAAGCCACTGCTTGCTTGGACAGATCGTCATAAACGATCAGCGCGTCTTCACCGCGGTCGCGGAAGAATTCACCC
>NZ_JACVBP010000022.1:0-458 GCF_014852425.1 Ensifer sp. ENS09 | reverse complement strand
CCATACACGCGAGTGGCGAACTGCTGCATGCGCGCATACAGGGTGTCCATGCCCGACGCCCGTGGCGCGGTCTGGATGATCCCGGCGTCCGGCGTGGCTTCCATCAGGCGCACCAGACTGGTCAGGCACTCACCGCTCATCACGGAGTCGGCGTCGAGTACGACCATGTACTTGTAGTCACCACCCCAGCGACGGCAGAAGTCGTCGAGGTTGCCGCTCTTGCGTTTTACGCGACGGCGACGGCGGCGATAGAAGATCTTGCCGAAGCCACCGGCTTCGCGGCAGACGTCCAGCCAGGCCTGTTGCTCGGCCACGCAGATATCGGCGTCGTTACTGTCGCTGAGGACGAAGAAGTCGAAGCGGTCCAGGTCACCCGTGGCCGCAACCGACTCGAAGGTCGCCCGCAGGCCGGCGAATACCCGAGGCACGTCTTCGTTGCAGATCGGCATCACCAGTGC
>NZ_JACVBP010000021.1:0-491 GCF_014852425.1 Ensifer sp. ENS09 | reverse complement strand
CTGCGTTACAGCGGGTTGAGGAAATTAGACAAACCCAAGGGGTCACAAGTGCGCCATTTGGGCCTCACCGTTTATCGCGAATGCAGACGGGTGTACTGGAGCCTTCGCCAACCTTCCAACGCCGACACATGGCTGGCTCTGGGGTTCCAGGGCAGGAAGGCTTGAAAAGCTGCTATCCCCCGGCGAATGGAAGAAACATTAGGAAACACTAAAGGCTTCCCCCGGCGTGAACTTTGACAAGAGCCGCACACCTGCTCACTTTTTCAATGCACGATTTCACTCTCTTTTCACCGACCAGTGGTGCAAAAAGTGGTATGAAATTCGCTAATCTCCGACGTCATCATGATTATCAGTAACAAGCACAAATCGGCATGATGGCCAATTGTAGGCTTTGTACCAAAGCTGTGATTTAATCGCCGCCCTCCCTGCAGGCTCGACCTGCCAGACAACCGCAATGGAGTGCTTGATGCGCGCCGCACACAGACAAAACC
>NZ_JACVBP010000020.1:0-491 GCF_014852425.1 Ensifer sp. ENS09 | reverse complement strand
CTCATATACTGAGAAAAAACGTATCCGCAAGGACTTTAGCAAGTTGCCGGACGTCATGGATGTGCCGTACCTCCTGGCCATCCAGCTGGATTCGTATCGTGAATTCTTGCAAGCGGGAGCGACTAAAGATCAGTTCCGCGACGTGGGCCTGCATGCGGCCTTCAAATCCGTTTTCCCGATCATCAGCTACTCCGGCAATGCTGCGCTGGAGTACGTCGGATATCGTCTGGGCGAACCGGCATTTGATGTCAAAGAATGCGTATTGCGCGGTGTAACTTACGCCGTACCTTTGCGGGTAAAAGTGCGCCTGATCATTTTCGACAAAGAATCGTCGAACAAAGCGATCAAGGACATCAAAGAGCAAGAAGTCTACATGGGTGAAATTCCCCTGATGACTGAAAACGGTACCTTCGTAATCAACGGTACCGAGCGTGTAATCGTTTCCCAGCTGCACCGTTCCCCGGGCGTGTTCTTCGACCACGACCGTGGCA